>NZ_CP092183.1:0-2500 GCF_023499255.1 Couchioplanes caeruleus | reverse complement strand
GTCTAGGGGGCCTACAAGCTTACCGAAATCAGCCAAACTCCGAATGCCGGTAAGTGAGAGCGCGGCAGTGAGACTGCGGGGGATAAGCTTCGTAGTCGAGAGGGAAACAGCCCAGATCACCAGCTAAGGCCCCTAAGCGTGTGCTAAGTGGAAAAGGATGTGGGGTCGCATAGACAACCAGGAGGTTGGCTTAGAAGCAGCCATCCTTTAAAGAGTGCGTAATAGCTCACTGGTCAAGTGGTTCCGCGCCGACAATGTAGCGGGGCTCAAGCACACCGCCGAAGCTGTGGCACTCACACAATAACTCCGCTGCGATCCTTGAGGTTGTGGTGCAGGTGTGTGGGTGGGTAGGGGAGCGTCGTGCTACCAGAGAAGCGGCGGGGTGACCCAGCCGTGGAGGTTGCACGAGTGAGAATGCAGGCATGAGTAGCGAATGAAGGGTGAGAAACCCTTCCGCCGGATGACCAAGGGTTCCAGGGCCAGGCTAATCCGCCCTGGGTGAGTCGGGGCCTAAGGCGAGGCCGAGAGGCGTAGTCGATGGATAACGGGTTGATATTCCCGTACCCGCGTAGGAGCGCCCATGACGAACCTTGCTGTGCTAACCACGTGATCTGCCGGCGGCCTTCGGGTCAAGGGTAGTGAGCCTGGGAACCTGGTGGGTAGTAGTCAAGCGATGGGGTGACGCAGGAAGGTAGCTGATCCCGGCCGGTGGTTGTGCCGGGGTAAGCGTGTAGGCCGTGCCATAGGCAAATCCGTGGCGCATTGAGGCTGAGACGTGATGCCGAGCCGATTCAGGTGAAGTCAGTGATCCTATGCTGCCGAGAAAAGCCTCTAGCGATGTTCCGAGCGGCCCGTACCCCAAACCGACACAGGTGGTCAGGTAGAGAATACCGAGGCGACGGGCGAACTGTGGTTAAGGAACTCGGCAAATTGCCCCCGTAACTTAGGGAGAAGGGGGGCCGGACGCGTGAAGGCACTTGCTGCTGGAGCGTGGTATGGCCGCAGAGAGCAGGGGGAAGCGACTGTTTACTAAAAACACAGGTCCATGCGAAGTCGTAAGACGATGTATATGGACTGACGCCTGCCCGGTGCTGGAACGTTAAGGGGACCTGTTAGCTCTTCGGGGCGAAGCGGAGAACTTAAGCGCCAGTAAACGGCGGTGGTAACTATAACCATCCTAAGGTAGCGAAATTCCTTGTCGGGTAAGTTCCGACCTGCACGAATGGCGTAACGACTTCCCCACTGTCTCAACCACAGGCCCGGCGAAATTGCAGTACGAGTAAAGATGCTCGTTACGCGCGGCAGGACGGAAAGACCCCGGGACCTTTACTATAGCTTGACATTGGTATCTGAATGCAATTGTGTAGGATAGGTGGGAGCCGGTGAAGCTCGGACGCCAGTTCGGGTGGAGGCAATCTTGAAATACCACTCTGTTGGATTTGGGTATCTAACTTGCGGCCCTGATCGGGTCGAGGGACAGTGTCTGGTGGGTAGTTTAACTGGGGCGGTTGCCTCCTAAAAGGTAACGGAGGCGCCCAAAGGTTCCCTCAGCCTGGTTGGCAATCAGGTGTTGAGTGTAAGTACATAAGGGAGCTTGACTGTGAGACTGACAGGTCGAGCAGGGACGAAAGTCGGGACTAGTGATCCGGCACTTGCGTGTGGAAGCGGTGTCGCTCAACGGATAAAAGGTACCCCGGGGATAACAGGCTGATCTTCCCCAAGAGTCCATATCGACGGGATGGTTTGGCACCTCGATGTCGGCTCGTCGCATCCTGGGGCTGTAGCAGGTCCCAAGGGTTGGGCTGTTCGCCCATTAAAGCGGTACGCGAGCTGGGTTTAGAACGTCGTGAGACAGTTCGGTCCCTATCCGCCGTGCGCGTTGGATACTTGAGAAGGGCTGTCCCTAGTACGAGAGGACCGGGACGGACGAACCTCTGGTGTGCCAGTTGTCCCGCCAGGGGCACGGCTGGTTGGCTACGTTCGGAAGGGATAACCGCTGAAAGCATCTAAGCGGGAAGCTCGCTTCGAGATGAGGTATCCCACCACCTTGAGTGGGTAAGGCTCCCAGCTAGACGACTGGGTTGATAGGCCGGAGATGTAAGCCAGGTAACTGGTTCAGTCGACCGGTACTAATAGGCCGAGGGCTTAACCACCCTAAACTTGATCCTCTATGCGTCCACTGTGTGATTCACAGCAAACAACCATCCCCGGCATGCTGGGTGTGTTGGTTGTACCGCTGATAGGTGTTTCGGTGGTTATAGCGGAGGGGAAACGCCCGGTCTCATTCCGAACCCGGAAGCTAAGCCCTCCAGCGCCGATGGTACTGCACTCGGGAGGGTGTGGGAGAGTAGGACGCCGCCGGACTCAACGTGGGTGACGCCCGTCCAGGACTACGGTCCAGGACGGGCGTCACTTTTTTTATGCCCACCCCCCTTTATCGGGGTGGTGTGGCCGGCCCGGTTACGGGACCGGCCATTCTGCGTTTCTGGGACCTGGGTCA